>NZ_JBBOOT010000002.1:0-12766 GCF_038003225.1 Paenibacillus sp. FSL M7-0656 | reverse complement strand
CCAATTGCAGAGTAACAAAATTTACTCGCTTCAAACATAGCTACAACTGCATCAGAAGCAGCCAATGCATTAATTGTCTGATCTCCTAGAGCTGGAGGTGTATCAATAATAATATAATCATATTCATCCTGAACGTTTTCAAGAGTTTCCTTTAACACAAGTGATCTGTTCCCTTTATAAGATGCATACAACCACGAAGGGAAACGCGCTAAATGATCCTCTGCTGTCAGAATATCTAATCTTTCTGTTACATTATGTACATACTTACGAGCATTTCTTTCCTTTAATGCTTCAAAAATCGTGTACTCGTGAAAGTCATAAATATCTCGTTGCGTTAACAATTCAGTTAAGTTTCCTTGAGAATCTAAATCAACAGCCAGGACCTTTTTTCCATATTCTTGACTAAGGATATAAGCAACTATAGCAGACGTAGTCGTCTTACTTGAACCACCCTTTTGAATCCCAAAAGAGATAACTTTAGCCATAAAACATTCCCCCCACGTAATAATCCAACATATTTTATAGATACATACGTAAACGTATACGTAAAAAAAACACATCTAAATCCACAAATAAACATTAAAGACTGTAGTTCTGCCAGAGGTGAGACAACAGCATTAAATATAAATCTCATATAACTATTATGAAATTTTCATACAGTGATCAATTCTAAATAGTAGTTATATGAGATTCAAAATCCCCTCCTCCAGCATACTTCTTTTAAAACCTGAATAAAAGTTAATTAAGAAAAAAAGTTATCCACAACTTAAAGTTAAAGGAAACTCGCTATCGCTCGTATTTTATTGAAAACATTACTCCCCACACCCCCCCCTCCGTTAAGGTGAACTGAAATTTTGTGTTGACAGGTACTACCTCTCCGTGGCATGGACCTTGCGGGTTGGACACAGTTCACCTTATCCCGAAAGAATTAAATCGGAATAAGATGATTAGGGACTTGGCCCTGCCGTCACGCATCGGGGAACGGCTCCCGGCATTGTTTCTGCCACGCGCTACGCGCCTATTGATTCGATATCTCGGACTGGTTACGGTTCCTATGACCAATCTGCCACCACAGCATACAATAGCTTCTCAAATCGTGCTCTGCTCTCCCTTGAACAGTTTCCAGCAAGGTTCTTCCGAGCCTGTAACACGTACTTTTCGGAACGGTCACAGCCCCCGATGGAGTCACATCGTATTGGGACTGTACTTCGTTTTGCCTTACGTTGGATAGCCTCATGGCGAATTATGTGTCGATCACACACCCAACATGCTCCTGTCCTTGCAATTATCTCACGACAGAGGGTAAACAGGAGCTAAAACGGCTTCACTTAGCGTCTGGTTAGAACGCCAGTGGCTGCGATCGAAACGCAGCAACCCGTAGTAACCGTACACTTGGGGTAAGGCTCCCTCCTGTACGATGGACAGTTTTTAACGTGTTCTCCTGCCTCATTTGAAGACAACCACGCAGCCGGCGCTATCTGATGTAGACTTACATTCCGAAAAAGACAATAGGAAAGCAAGCCCTCGTATGTTCATTTTTAAAACGAATACGAACGCCTAATATTTAATATAAAGTTGGCTTATACTATGTAACTACGCCCTTAGCGTCAACGCAAAAAATCTCCCTATTTCCATACCACACCTAAAAGGCATCAGGAAAGAGAGAGACTTTACTTTAAATTATAAGATACTGTATAATAGCAGCATAATTTAAAGTAAAAGCTCATACTCTTGAGACGCTACAAAATGGCTTAGTTTGGCGACGGAGACATTTTGTAGTTCTAATGTGTGGGCTTTTTTCTATTTAAAGGTTCTTTTTGCCAATCTTGAATCTACTAATATCATACGCCATAAATTTTATTTTTGGCAAATTGAAGTAATATTCATTTTCCGTAGTCAAATGGATGTTTTAAAGATATTTTCCGTAGTTGAACGGATGTTTTAGGAGTTATTTCCGTAGTCAAATGGATGTTTCGAGGAATCAGTACATTTTAGTTAGCAATTTCATGATTTTCACTCTTTTTTTAATGATTTTCCGTAGTCAAACGGATGTTTCTTCTTTTTTTCCGTAGTCAAACGGATGTTATTGAAATAAGAAAAACCCCTAGGAGGGGTCATTAAAAAACTGTAGCTGTTCTGGAATTGTTTCTTTTGTTTGAGCTAATGTATTTAAGAAAATTGGATGTTTAGTAACAGTTAAATAACGACCGTGTAATCCTTGTTTTTTGCCTTTAAATTCAAAACGCTCTATAAAACCTACCGCTTGCAGTTCAATACAAGCACTCTTGATACGCTCAACAATTTTATAAACCTGCATGATCGGCTCATTATCATCTAAAAAGTGAAAGTGTCCCGCCAGAGTTTGTAGTTCAAACTTTACTGTAGATTCCTCAGGATATGAGGATACTAACCAATATAATCCTTGTGCTAAATAAGATTTCAAGTCGTTCATAAGAATGAGTGAAATATCAAATAAATTACCCACTCGATTAGCTTCCACTAACCATTCAGGAAGCCTGATTTGAAACTTGTATTGAAAATGGCTGGTTGTACCTACCTTGCGTCTGAATATAATTTGATCTATTAGACGAGTAAAAGCAATCTCTTCATACTCTGATTCCTTTGAACGTTGGTACTGCGTCAAGGTTACTTCTATTCTCATAAGTCGAATTAAAGCCTCTTGTACTCTTTTATAATTTGCAGATCCATCCGTTAGCCCTAATTCATTTAAGATGTCCGCATATTTAAGTTCAACATAAGGCTTTCCGTCCACGTTCTGTTTGAACCATAGAGATTGTATTGCCCCCATTACGCGGGCTTCATAGGTAGTCAGCACCTCTCCCGTATTGTTCTTAATATGGACAGAACGCACTCCATTAACAGTTGTGGTCGACTGATTGGGTATATTTTTGGGATTAGCAGAGAACAAAGCATGCTGTGCTATATTTCTGTTAATAGGAACTAACTCACGCAAATATTCCTCTGACTTCACTTTCAGAGCTCTTTCTAAAATTTCAATCTTAGCCTTTACTTTTACCTCCTCAGCTTCATTGTCACATTCCTGGGACCTAAATGAATCAATGTATTGATTAGCAAAAATGAATAATGACTTTACAGGAACAATTTGAACGAGCTTTATACTTAATTCATCCACTGTTTCCTGATAAATAGTAGCCGCCTTTAATGGATCTCCAATCTTATTAGTCCTTTTCAAAAACTCATTTGTGATCTCTTCTAGACAGAGTTCTATTTCACTAAACTCCTTCATAGAGCCTCCTATCCGTTCCAATCAAATGAAACATGTACTAAAAAAAGTCGCTATTATCGCATTTGTATATTATATAAGTATAGACAAATAAAAATAAATCCAGTTCCCACATCTAATTCAATTCTTACGTAGAGTTTAACACTTTACAAACTACCAATGATATATCTGGTTTGGTTAGTATTATCTATCAAGTTCAGCACCCTATATCAACTACTAACAGTTAACTAGCTCTACACTAGGGGCTAGCGCATGGATAGTTGAAAGAGTTGTTTTATAAGCACCACCCCGTGGATTCGTTAAACCAATTTGGGATTCTCACCTTACTCAGCTCCTAGTTAAGACAGTGCTTCTATTCAAATTACTTTCAAAGCCTTCATTAGCTAATTAAATAGCATATTTGATTTCTATGCGTCCCATTTAGTAGCAAAAAGTAGCATGTTGAAACTAATCCACACATTTGGAGACTAAAGAGATTTACTTGATACGACGGTATAAAAAGCTATTCTCGAGACAAATAGTGTTACATGGAGACATAATGAGACCTATAAAAAATATTGCATTTGGGACACAAGTCTGGCAAGCGGCACGCCAAAAACGGCCATATTCGTCCTTCAGACGGATTGGCCGTTTTTAGATTCATGCTCAGGCTGCTATGTATTCGGTCATTTAGTGCAAATTGCGCTTTCTTCGTTTTTCTCATGATTACTTCAGTTGCTAACCCTATCGTCTACTTGACAGCATTTACTGACCTGGAATGGATTAACCTTTCCATTGGATCACGATTTCAAATTGACCTAATCCCAATAGCTTTATATTTAACTTTATCATTTACCTCACCTCCTGATTCTTATTTGTCCGTTTCCACAAAGAACCCATTTTTTAATTTTGAATTATTTTATGCAGTGCCATAGAAGGAAGAAAACACGATATTGAAACAGAACAAACCTTCTTGAAAGAGAAATGAAACTTAAGATCTCTACATGTTCCTCATTCACAAACAACTCACCGCCTCCACCAGATTTTCCGCCTACTTCTATAAAAATTAAAGGCCGGCATCCTGGTGAGGATACCGGCTATTTCTGATATAACGAAGAACCTAGCGCAAAAAAAGATAGACACGTTCCTACATTTGATGTTATATTCACAAAAAAGGAATATATTTTATATGAATTTAATTACTAAAAAGGAGTGATAACAATGTATACAATTGTTCCATTCGGAGAAGAAAATAAACCAAAACTTCCACCACAAATCGGGGATGTGACTTTAAATGAGCTCATGAAAATGAAGGATGTTGAAGTATCAATAAAAGATAATACACTTAAGGCAAAAAAAATAACTCCCACTGAAACACTTACTCTAGAGGTAAAATTATATCCGGATGGTATTGAAAAAACAGAACGAATTATAAATAGACCTTATAAGAAAAAGGAGCTACGAGCGACGGTTGTTCAATTTTTAAGAGAAGGAAAAACACAATCAGAAATCGCTTATATCCTTGATATGTCACAATCTTATGTTTCAAAGTTAATTAAGAAAGCTAAAGAAAAGGGAGAGATTTAAAAAAGTATTTTTGCTAGTGTTCTCTCTCCCGATTCTGTCCAGGGTTTTGCCGCTGCGCTCTCGCTTGGTCTCGTAATCGCTGCTGGATCTGCTGCTGTTGCATTCGTTCCCGTTCCTGATCCAAACTGCGGAACGCCTGTTCAATGGCTTTATGGGCTCCATGTAAGGCCGAAAGCTGCTCATTCAACTGGCTTTCGGCCTTGCCGGCATTTTTGCCCTGGTACTCATCCGGAATTTCCTTCTTCAGACCATCGATGCGAGTCTGCAGACGCTCCAAGTCCTGTTCAGTTCTGACAATCTCGTTTTGGTTCGGATTACGCATCTTCTGCCACAGATTATGCGGCTTCAGTTCTTCCAGCTTTCGGATCAGCTCACCACGATTCATGGCGAGATCCTTCAGCTTATTAATTTTCTGAAGCAGTCCTTCAGCCTGACCAATCTTGGCCTGACTCTCCGTTTTCCGCTGGTACATTTGGTTGTGAGCTGCGCAGATCTCTTCCGGAGTTTTGGCCTTCTGGATCTCCGCTTGAACTTCTTTCTTCATCGCAGCGTATTTCCGGAGATCCGTAACGGTTGTGTTGTATTCCTTCACCGATCTGTTGATGGATCCCCGATCACTGTTTTTCCCCTTCCGATCCATGTCCCGAGCGGTTACCCCTTCATGGATCGTCGGCAGCCGATCAGTGATACCTTGCGCAGCCAGGCTGCGGTGATCGATGCGTGCCGGTGACTGGACTTTCTCCAACGCCTGGTTCGTATGGTTTGCCCAACCTTCTCGCCACTTTCCCATGTTCTCTGAATTATCCCAATCCGTTGTACGAACTTTGAACGATTTATATTGACCACTCTTCAGCTTGATTTTTTGTCCGTTATCGTCCAGGACGTATTCCTTCCTGGACTTGGCTGCCCAGCTGCCATCCGGATTCAACGGCCGCATTGTCAGCATGACATGGGCATGAGGATTTTCCGGATTGTCACGATGGATCGAGAGATCCGCAATCATACCCTGATCCACGAACTGTTCCTTAACGAAATTGGTAAGCAGCTCCTTTTGTTGATCGGCCGACAGCTCCACCGGCAATGCAATAACGATCTCCCGACACAGTTGGGCGTTCTTATTCTTCTCGGCCATCTCGACAGAATTCCAGAGCTTGTTCCGATCATAAACCCACTCCGGGGAACCGGACGGTGCCATGATCTCAGTTTCTGGCTGCACGTCTCGTGCATAGGATTTGATTTCACCAGTGCGTTCGTCGATGAGGCGTTCACCGGAACGGTACGCCGCCATTGCGACAGCTGATTTTCCAGCAGAGCGAGACGCGACTTGCGCAGAAAAGTGAAATATGGCCATTGGTTCGGTTCCCTCCTTTTGTGGTTTTTCATTATCCAGTACGCCATAAGGAGACCAAAATCATTCGATTCGCAGAATCGAATGATTTTGGTCTCCCGTTACGAAGTAACGCGCACACACCACGTAGTGGTGTATAAGTGCGCCCTTTGGTATTTCGCTACGCTCAATCTCTTGGGACATTATACCACACTACCACCATTTAGCGTAATCAAAATGAAGGGTGATTCTCGCAAAATTTTGCGATAGAATAAAGAGAGTACATAGCACAATCCCGTTTTAAGACCGGAACGAAGTGCAGGGAGAAAAGATGGGAGCAACGCGACCAAAAAGGAGGGTTTAAGTTTGAGCAAACGTAAGACACCGCAGGAACGTCTGGAGGAAATGGAACAAAAGATGGAGCAGCTAAAGGCCAAGAAGCTACAGCTTCAGGCCCAGGTCAGTCAGCAAGAGAGAAAAGCGCGTACTCGGCGCTTAATTGAAATCGGTGCGATTTTTGAGAAGAATTTCGATATCGATTCTGTGGAGACAGCACAGCAATTGGCTTTAGCTCTTCGACCTGAAGCACAAAAATTGATTAGTGACTATAATGATGAGGAAATCATTGAACTTGAAGAAATTGACTTGAACGATTAGTAAATCAAGAGCCACCGCAATATGCGGTGGCTCTTTTTTATGCCTGTGGGTGGTATTACCACATTTCGGATTCTTCAGTTCGGTGATAACCTGAAGCTACTAAGGGAGAACGATCGGGTTATGAGTTACTGCAGAAATAACGGCCGTGGAAAAAAACAGAAGCCAATCGGCCAAAAACACGTTGTTTTGCTTGCCGTGCAAAACCCGGAAATCACGATTTCGTTTTTTATGTGGTTTTGGAGCTGCTGGAGATCCAGACGAGTCAGATGCAGTTCGTGTTATGGAGGGATGGATTTCTGCTTAACATGAATCATCACGTTTGAGGGGGAGGGTGTGTTTTCGGCTCTTCAGCTCTACGAACAAGATTCAGTCATGAGCCAAGAACACATTCCTGTTAAAAAAATGAGCGGAACTTCTTATCATGCTGTAAACCAAAGGAGGTCATATTATGCGTTACGTTTCAAAAGTCAAAAAATTCTGGTCAGCGACAAAGTCGGCTGGCCGACATGCCTGGAACTTCATCACGTCAGAGAAGTGTACGAGATTACTCAAAAACCTGATTCTCATCGTACAGTTCATCATCATTCTCATCGCCCTGTAACGGAATCGGCAGAAAGGACAAGCTGTACGCCTTCCTGCCGCATTTTCCGGGTCAAGCCCTCCCTAAGTCGGGCCCCGGGGTCAAAATGCCGTAGACGGCCGTTTACGTGGGGATGAGATACGTTTGAAACTGAAACCTTCTTGAAAGTGAATGAATGATTCTAACGGCCAAGATATTGCGTGCTGAAGCACAAAGCCGGGTCGCTGGCTTCAGGCGCTTCAGAATCGCATATCTCGCGTTCTAGCGTTACAATGATACAAAATGTCACTTTATGCAATATATGTAGTCTTTTGGAGACAGAAGCTACCAGCCCCGCCACTTAGGTATTCTTGAATTATTGCGAGACGAATAGAGACATACTGAGACTTTCACAAAATATTGCATTTTTGAACACATGTCTGGCAATCAGCTCCCCGTATTCTGTCAAAATTATGCTTCAGGAGGATTGGCCGCTTTGCTCCGAATTATGTAAGCTGCTTGCATTTCCCGACCCTTGACAGCCATTTCAGCCATCTGGATCGAAACAAGACAAACCTTCTTGAAAGAAAAATATCTCTGCTACTGTTCCTGATTCAAGCCACGGAACGCCTGTTCAAATGGATTTATGCGCTCCACGCAAGCCAGAAGCGGTCGTTTAATTGGCCTTCGGCCTTGCCGGCATTTTTACCCTGGTACTCTTTAGGTCTCTCCTTCTTCAGTACATAAATGCGCGTCTGAGACGATCCAAGTCCTGTTCGGTTCTGACACTCTCATTTTGATTCAAATTACGCATCTTCTGCCACAAATTATGCGGCTTCAGTTCTTCCAGCTTCCGGATCTGCTCACCACAATTCGAGACGAGTTGGTCTTGCGCACGATAGATCGAATATCTGTAATCAATCCAAGAACCAAATGAAAGATTCACAC
The DNA here is from genome assembly GCF_038003225.1 of Paenibacillus sp. FSL M7-0656. Classification (NCBI taxonomy): domain Bacteria; kingdom Bacillati; phylum Bacillota; class Bacilli; order Caryophanales; family Paenibacillaceae; genus Paenibacillus; species Paenibacillus sp. FSL M7-0656. Next base: position 4,444 of record NZ_JBBOOT010000002.1, on the reverse strand, counting down.
TTACGTTTACGTAAACGTAAGTGTGAATCTTTCAAAACGAACCCACCGCACCGTGAAAAGGACCGTCAATCCTTATTAGATTGACGGTCTTCCTTAACTTGTTGCTTGTTGATAACGTTTTTAGTGGAAGAAGCAGTTGATCTGCTTTTCTTACGAATCTTTAAATTGTTGGATTTAGCAAACTGGATAATTTCTTGAGCTAAGCGAGTACCAGGATCATTAGTTTTTGTTCTCATCATAGTCACCTCTACTCTGATCATTGCCATGATATATTCGCTATATACCAGAACTCTACAAGGCTTCCGAAAGTGCGAATCATGCTGCATTGGTCTGAAGTACAGCAAAGTAAAGTATTTGATATTTCGTAATGTCACACATTATATACAGACCTCAAATGCTTACCAAGAATCTATCAGTTGCCTAATTTCTACATTTAAATTTAAACTTAAGTATGGTTCGACAATTTATGTTAATAATTCCGTCCTTTATGACTATACTGTTGTACACCAAAATTACTATAAAGGCGGCGGAAATATGGATAATATCACTAAATTAAATTCAATTAACGAAAGGAATCCTAATGTGCAATCATACTCTCTTGATTTAAATTCGCATGACATACAAATTGTAGGTAAACTTGACATCTTCAAAATTAAAACTCTTACTGGGGTTGATCTCCCATCAGATCTTGTTAAAATGTACCCTGGTGCTATCAAACACGTGCAACGAAATCATCCTGGTATTATTGAACAATTCGGTCACTTAATACCGAGTATGATTTCATCTCCAGACTACGTTGGACAAAATCCAAAAGAGGCAAATAGTGTAGAGTTAGTAAAAGTTATCGGACCACATTTACTTTTAGCAATCAAGTTAGACCCCTCAGGGTACATATTCTTATCCACCTTTTTCGAACTTGACAATGGAGCATATAAAGTTCAGAAAAGGCTTAAAAGTGGTAGATTAGTGCCGTATAACTAATGTTACAAAAAGGCTCAAACAAGTTGACAGCACATTGCTCCTTCTGTAGAATGTAAAGTGTAGGTTACATATACAATGTATATGTTATATAATTTCAATTTTTGCATAATACTATAAGTGAAGGATCATTAGAGGTGGGAAAGGTTCCCCACGCGCTTGCCGAAAGGCAAGTTACCAGAGATCAGGATACGCCGCCCTGCAATATGATCCTAAAACGAAGGCCCCTTTATGGGGGCCTTTTTTGCATTTTACCTATTGTGTAACTACAACTTGATCTTTTATCAAGAACAATGGAGTATTGTTAAGATTCATTTGCATTTATTGAACAAATTCACGCAAAATCGAGTTATACACTTTCAACAATATGATGAACTGGTATTGCCACGTATATCTTTATTGAGATACAATTATCCTAGAAAACTTACTAAATAGTTTACTACCATGGTTAGTAATAACCTTATTAGTTAACAAATAACTATAAAGGTTATAAAAAAAAGCACCCAATGTGTTGGCGCACATTGAGTACTATTTATACAAAACTGCAGGTAGTACGATCCTAAATGACCCTTTCTGAATTCGACACTCTGATCAGGGTCATTTTGTTTTTTTCGTAACTATAATTATTTGAAGTATGAAGGCAAGTAATACTACTAAAAATTCTCCGAACTGAATCATCAAGCCCCCAAGCTTTACAAACTCATCCATATACACCCCTCCTTTCTCAAGGAAGGTCTTTCCTGCAGCTTGTACAAAATCAATTATAATTGTTTGTAGCAATAAACTCTACATATAACTCTACAGTCCCTTTTTTTATGTAAATTCTTTAGTCAAGGCCGTTATTTCCGGTTGTTAAATACAATTTAAGTTTAAGGAATCATTTCTTCAATACCTTTATCGATCTTTTTTATTCCTCCTCCATATGCCTTTATAATCTTATAAAAAGTATTTTTCTTCATACCAAGCTTTTTCATAAACTCCACTGACTTCAGCTTACCTTTCTCCCAGTTCGCATATTCAGCATCCAGGATACTCTTCTGACCTGGCGTAAGTGTATCCAAGTTGATCTGTGGCCTTCCCAAGTGTTTGCCTTGTTTCTTTGCTTCAGCGATCCCTTCAGCCTGGGCCTGTTTAATACCTCTTCTCTCTTCTTCAGCGAGCCAGCTGAGTATCTGAAGAACCAGATCCATGATAAGTTGTCCTATTCCCTCCAACTGCTCATACTTGCGCGTATCCAGAATGGGAATATCAATTACAACAACATGAATTTTCGCATCAATCAGCCATTGCCACTCTTTCAATATTTCCTGCTTATTGCGACCAAAACGATTGATAGACTTTACAAACAGGGTGTCCCCTTCTCTTAGCACACGCTTTAAAAGTTGATACTCAGGGCGATCAAAGTTTTTTCCGCTAGCTTTATCAACGAACATATAAGCTTCTTCAATTCCTTGTTCACGTAAAGAAGAAACCTGACGATCCTCATTCTGATCTTTAGTTGAAACTCGCGCATATCCATACTCTCTAAATTGGCTCCCCATTTGAACCTCCCTATTGTTTATAAAGATTATAATCTGATTACAAACGTTTCAGAATTAGATTATACCACCTTTATAAACGGTTTCTTTCATGTTCTTTTATAGTTTATAAACCTATACCTTTACAAACATAAATTCGATTGTCACTCCAAAATATCCTTTACGAACACTTCACACTTGAGGATCCTATTATGTATCGTTATTAGTTGGTTAATAATTCGTTAATAATTATTTGGATTGAATAGTCATCGCCACGGGTAGTATAATAAATGTATAACATAACACTGGCTATACAACGTTTTGTACGCATTTTATACGCGAGTTGAAATGCATATAAAATAAAAAGTCTTCACTGCTGGAACAGTGAAGACCTGCGAGTACCAAAGCTTGTAGTGCTTGCAACCACGGCATTGCCAGGCTAATACACAATTAAGACAAAAATCTACCGTTAGGCGGCCAACCTAATTACACGGTGGTTTTTTTCTTTTGCCGTCTATATCGTTTGATCAAGAGACAAATTTTCCTTATGCCGAGCCCCAGGGTTACTAAGGCTGCACATCCCTTGATAACATTTACAACAATCACAATTGTGGTCATTGGCCGCACCTCCTTTCGAAGGCAAAGACCGTGACCTACCACTACTTTATGGTAACTCGTTAGATAAGTATACCATGTCCATCCTGTAACCCACCACACCATTTAACGTCCTTTTTGTTTCACTTTCTTTCCCTTGCTTTGCTAATTGTAATGCAAGTTTTAAGTCAATTAAGTGCAAGTAAGTATTCTCATTACTCGATTGTAAATTAGTACTTTATACTATGAGAGAAAGAGAAATATTAAAATTCAAAAAAAGAGGAGTGTTACCCCTGAAATCAGAAAAAATATCGATTCATCCAGGGATCTATCGATTTAACTGGCCATACCTTGTGGGAAGCTTCGTCCCTGATAATACAGGTGAGATCAAAGTACATGAATGTGAAGTTGAGCTTCGGGCTGGTCAACGTCATAATTTGCAAGAAGGCAAACTGCTTACAGTCATTATTACCTCCCACGAGCCCCCTGGAATCCAAAGTACAATTGAACACATTGCAACCAAAATTCGTTTGGCTTTCTTTGATCAAATTTTTATGGGGACCCAAAACAATTTGTCTGAAGATTCGATTCTCTGGATCGAACAACACCTTTTTGCTAAATCCGGGGGTGTAGGATCAAGAGATTTTGTGCACGAAGTAAGTATGCAGTGGGATAAGAAAAGAGAAAATTAAATCCATCATGGATTTAATTTTCTCTTTTCAAACTATAAAGTAAATTCAAAAAGCGTCCCTGCAATCCAGGAACGCTTTTTGAATTTAGAATAACACGTACGTTTACGTATACGTAAATTAATTAATTATTAGTAGAAAAGTATTCTCTCAAAGCTTCGTTAATGATACGCGTTTTTTCTCCTCTACCATTTTCGGCGCTTTCTTTATCTAACCTCTCTTTTAGTCCATTTTCAATCCAAAATGTATCCCTTCGATGTAATTCCTCAAATTTCTTTTTTTTAGGTTTTCCTTCATTTTTACTTTCGAGTGAAGTATCGATAAGTTCTGAATGAACACTATTAACCGACTTACTTCTAATTTTGTTCTTTAAATCATCCATTCTCTTAGACACGTTGAATCAACTCCTTTACGAATTGTCTATAAAGCTTTAAGCCTTGATTCAATTCAGGATTATCTTTAAAACCATTAATAGATAAGCGTCCTATAGCAGCTGTACGAGTCATAATTGTTTGGAAGCATAGATCTTCGTATTCTTCTTCAATCAGTTCAACTAGAGCCTTATTATCTGTTCTCCGTGCATCTATTAGAGAACGCAAAATACCTGCTATTTTCATCTCCTTATTAACTAGCTCTTGTACGTGAATACATGTCTCTAAAAAACGT